>DASRER010000007.1 GCA_035651995.1 Terriglobales bacterium
TTCCTGCACATGTTCAGCGTGGTCTTTCTGCGCGCCTACCGCAAACCGCGGGAACTGACCTGGGTTAGCGGCATGCTGCTGCTGTTCCTGGCCATGGGCTTCGGCTTCAGCGGCTACCTGCTGCCCTGGAACACGCTGGCCTTTTTTGCCACCAAGGTGGGAACCGATATCGCCGGGCAGGTGCCTTTCGTAGGCCACCGGCTTATGGTGTTCCTGCGCGGCGGCGATGAGGTGACCGGGGCCACGCTCAGCCGCTTTTTCGGCTTCCATGTGGCCGTGCTCCCCGGGCTAACCACCCTGCTGGTCGGTCTCCACCTGCTGCTGATTCAGCGCTTCGGCATCAGCGTGCCCGCGCGCATCGAGCCGGAATGGCGGGCCCTGCCTCAGGAGAAGCGCGAGATGCGTTTCTTCCCCAATTTTGTCCTGCGCGAACTGATGGCCTGGTACATCGCGCTGGGCGTGCTGGGCGGGCTGGCCGCCTTCTCGCCCTGGGGCCTGGGCACCAAGGCCGACCCCTTTGCTCCCGCGCCCGCCGGCATCAAGCCGGAATGGTACTTCCTGTTCATGTTCCAGACTTTAAAAATGATTCCCGCCAAACTGGGCATACTGGATGGCGAGGTGGTGGGCATCCTGACCTTTTCCCTGGCCGGATTCATCTGGGTGCTGGTGCCCTTTCTGGACGGCACCAAGCGCAGCCAGCGCTTGATTACAGGAGCGGCGATGTTCGTGGTGGCTTACATGGGAATGATGACGGCGTACGGTTATGTGGCGAAATAAGAGCCTCGGCGCGGTGCTGCTACTTACAACCGCAGTTGCGGTGGCGCAAGCGCAGCAACCCAACAGCTGCGTGGATTGCCATTCCGCGCTGGAGGGCGAACTGCACGTCACCCAGGAGCAGTTTGCCCAGGACATCCACGCGCAAAAAGGATTGACCTGCGCCAGTTGCCACGGCGGCGACCCCAGCAAGAGCGACGATAGCGCCATGAGCAAGGCTGCCGGATTCAAAGGCAGAATTGATCGCGCCGCGGTGCCCAAGCTGTGCGGCTCCTGCCATTCCGATCCTGGCTTCATCCGCCAGTACAATCCCTCTCTGCGCACTGACCAGCTCAGCCAGTACCAGACCAGCGTTCACGGCAAGCGTCTGGCGGCGGGCGACACCAAGGTGGCGGTCTGCACCGATTGTCACGGCGTGCACGACTTGCGTCCGGCCAGCGACACCCGCTCCAAGGTGCATCCCCTCAACATCGCCGCCACCTGCTCGCATTGCCATGCCGACGCGCAGTACATGGCTGCCTACAAAATTCCCACCAACCAGTACGCCGCCTATAAAACCAGCGTGCACCACCAGGCGCTGGTGGAGCGCGGCGACCTGAGCGCGCCCACCTGCACCACCTGCCACGGCAACCATGGCGCCACGCCTCCGGGTGTGGGTTCAGTCGCCAACGTTTGCTCCACCTGCCACGTTTTTCAGGCCCAGCTTTTTGAGGCCAGCCCGCACAAGGCGGCTTTTGCCTCCGCGGGGCTGCCCGGTTGCGTCACCTGCCACAGCAATCACGGCATCAGCAAACCGGGCGACACCATGCTGGGCACAGGCGCACAGTCGGTCTGCACCAACTGCCACACCCAGGGCGATGCCGGCTACCGGGCGGCGGGCGACATGCAGCAGCAGATTCTTGGCCTGGAAACTTCCATCACCCGCTCCGACCACGTCCTCAGCAAGGCGGAATCTTCGGGCATGGAAGTAAGCCAGGCGCGCCTGGAGTTGGACCAGGCCCGCGATGCGCTCACCAAGGCGCGAGTGAGCGTGCACACTTTCGCCGCCACTCCTGTGCACGCGGACGTGGAGTCCGGCCTGAAAATAACCGCCAAGACTTACGGCGAAGGCCAGGCCTCCCTGCGTGAGCGCGATTACCGGCGCACCGGGCTGGGCATGTCGCTGGTGGCGATCGTCTTTGTCGTGGTGGCGCTGCGGCTCTACATCAAGGAAATAGAGAAAAACGGGCGTCGGTAGTCAGGAGTCGGGAGCCGGCAGGATTCGGCGAAGCCTGGAGCCACCCCTGCCATAGCGCATTCCCGAATTTTTCGGTGCTGCACGCCGGATGCTTCGGCGCTGAAGCGCCTCAGCATGAGGCCTTCATTCTGATGCGGGCGATTTGATGTGCACGAGCCATATCGCTGAACCTTTGAATTCTGCCGGCTGACTCCCGACTACCGACTCCTGACTCCCCGTTCTACATCTCCCTTGCTTCCCTCACGCTCCCTTGTGATACACTTCCCGCCCAAAAGCTAATGGGGTCGTGGCACAGTTCCAATTAGGGCTTGGCAGGGAAACTTCGAACCTGGGAGGCAAGGGGATGGGCCTGGCACTTCTGCTGATTATCTGGCTGATCACCTTCTTCAGTTCCTACTTCTTCGTTGCTCATGCCTGGTGGCCGCACGCAATTTCAGCAAGCGCTCCCTACATTGACCACCAATGGCACCTCACCTTCATTCTCATGGGTGTGGTCTTCATCATGGCGCAGGTAACGCTGGGCCTGTTCGTCTGGCGTTTTCGCGACCGCGGCGGAGATACCAGGGCCAGCTACTCGCACGGCAACAACAAGATGGAGCTGACCTGGACGGTGCTGACCGCCATCCTTTTCCTGGGACTGAATGCCATCGGCAGTCCCATCTGGGCGGCCGAGCGTTTTGAACCGGCCGACCAGGGCGCCATGAAAGTGGAAGTTAGCGGGCTGCAGTTCGCCTGGTATTTCCGCTATCCCGGCGCGGATAACAAATTCGGCGCCACCCGCCCCGAACTGGAAGACGCTTCTTTGGGCGGCCTAAGCGCCCTGGGAGTGGATTCCAACGATCCCGCTTCCAAGGATGACGTGGTGAGCGGCGTCCTGATGCTGCCGGTCAATCGCGAGGTGGACCTAACCCTGCGTTCCCAGGATGTGATTCACAGCTTTTTTGTTCCCGCCATGCGCTTCAAGCAGGACGCAGTGCCCGGGCTGATGATCCACATGCACTTCCGGCCCGAGCAGACCGGCGATTACGAGATAGCCTGCGCCGAACTGTGCGGTTTGGGACACTACAAGATGCACGGCATCATGCGCGTGGTGAGCGAGCAGGATTTCCAGAAATGGTTGGCGGCACGGGAGGCGGAGAAACAATGACTCAGGCACACGGCCCAGCTGGCGCGGCACCGAGCACGGTTCACGGACACGCGCCCACCGGCTTCATCCGCAAATACGTCTTCAGTCTGGACCACAAAGTCATTGGCATCCAGTACTATTTCCTGGCTTTGAGTGCGGTATGCGTGGGCATGATTCTCTCCCTGGCCATGCGCATCCACATGGTCTGGCCGGACGCGTCCATCCCCTTCTTCGGCGCCATCAAGCCGGAGCAGTACCTGACCCTGATGACCATGCACGGCACCATCATGGTGTTTTTCGTGCTGACGACGGCGCCGCAGAGCGGTTTCGGCAACTACTTCCTGCCCATCCAGATCGGGGCGCCGGACATGGCCTTCCCCACCCTGAACATGCTGTCTTTCTGGACCACGTTTCTGTCGTTCGCGGTGATGATCTCCGCTTTCTTCGTGGCCGGCGGGGCGCCGCTTTCCGGATGGACCAACTACCCGCCCCTGAGCTCCATTCCCCTGGCCGGGCCGGGTGAAGGCCTGGGCGAAGACTTGTGGCTCATAAGTATCGCCCTGTTCTGCGTCGCCTCCATGATGGGCGCGCTCAACTTCATCACCACCACTCTGGACCTGCGGGCTAAAGGCATGACCCTGATGCGCATGCCCCTGACTTGCTGGTCGTGGTTCATTACCGCCATCCTGGGCCTGCTGGCGTTCGGCGTGCTCCTGGCCGGCGGCATCCTGCTGCTCATGGACCGCAACCTGGGCACCAGCTTCTTCGTTCCCGGCGGGCTGATGGTCAGCGGCGAACCGGTGGCCCATAGCGGCGGCTCGCCCCTGCTATGGCAGCACCTGTTCTGGTTCTTCGGCCACCCCGAGGTGTACATCGCCATCCTGCCGGGAATGGGCGTGGCTTCGCAGCTGCTTTCCACCTTCTCCCGTAAACCTATATTTGGCTACAAAGCCATGGTGTACGCCATGATGTCCATCGGGGTTCTTGGATTCATGGTCTGGGGCCACCATATGTTCATGAGCGGCATGAGCCCCTACTCGGCTTTTGCCTTTTCCTTCATGACCATGGCCATCGGCGTGCCCTCCGCCATCAAGACCTTCAACTGGCTGGGCACCATGTGGAAGGGCAAAATCCGCTTTACGACGCCCATGCTGTTTGCCATTGGCTTCGTTTCCCTCTTTGTTTCCGGCGGCTTGAGCGGCCCTTTCCTGGCGCAGCCGGCCATTGACATCCCCCTGCACGACACCTACTTCGTCGTAGCCCATTTCCACCTGATCATGGGTGTGGCGGCCATCTTCGGCATATTTGCCGCAACCTACTACTGGTTCCCCAAGATGTATGGGCGGATGATGAGCGAGACCCTGGGAAAAATTCACTTCGTGTTCACCTTCATCGGCGCCTATTGCATCTTTATGCCCATGCACTACCTGGGCATGGCGGGCAATCCCCGGCGCTACTCGCAATTTACCGAGGTCAAGTACCTGGCGCCGCTGCTGCCCATCCATAAGTTCATCACCTACGCTGCTATCATCACCGTAACCGCGCAGCTGATTTTCCTCTTCAATCTCTTCTGGAGCATGAAGAAGGGCAAGAAGGCTGCCCAGAATCCCTGGGAGGCCACAACCCTGGAGTGGACCACGGCCACGCCGCCCCCGCACGACAACTTTGGCGGCGTCACCCCGGTGGTTTATCACGGACCCTATGAGTACAGCGTGCCGGGTGCAGCCAAGGATTACATCATGCAGACCGATCCGGCCCCCGTGCCTGCGCACTAGATTGGTATGGCCACATTGACTCCGACCCTGACGGTTAAGCAGCCCAAACGCCGCGGCGGCGGGAGCGGGGACATTCCCCGCTATCCCGGCGGAGGCGGGGGTGGCGGCGGTCGCGGCGACGAATCTCCCGATTACGGAGAACGCCTGCGCCGGTGCCGCCTGGGGCTGGCGGTGGGCATCGCCCCCATCGTGATGTTGTTCGTAGCTTTCAGCAGCGCTTACCTGGTGCGCCAGGGAATGTCCTCCTGGGACCTGCGCACCAACAGCTACATCAATGATTGGGCGCCGGTGCGCCTGCCCGTGCTGCTGCTGGTGATCAACACCTGCTTTCTGCTGGTCAGCAGCGTGACCATGGAATTCGCCCGCCGGCAGGCGGCGCGGCTGGCCGTGATCGCGCCGGTCACCGCCATGCCCGGCATCGCCGACGATGAACCCAGCGGCTTTCCCTGGCTGGGCCTGACCGTGGTTCTGGGACTCGCCTTTCTGGTCGGACAAGTGCTCGCCTGGCGGCAGATGGAAGCCCGCGGATTTTTTCTCTCCGGCAACCCCAGCAGCTCCTTCTTTTACCTGCTGACGGGAATGCACGCTCTCCACCTGCTGGGCGGAGTTGTGGCGCTGCTCTATGCCTCGGTGACCTTCTGGATGAAGCGGCCGCCGGAGAACCGCCACATCGTCATAGATGTGACCGCCTGGTACTGGCATTTCATGGCTTTGCTGTGGCTGTACATATTCGCCTTGCTGGAAATTGCGCATTAGCACGAGGAGGCTGGCACAATGGCCGATGTTGCGGTGCAACACAGCGTAGCGGGAGCTTATGAGCCGTCGCTGTTCGGCACCTATTCCAAAAAAATCGGAATGTGGCTGTTCCTGCTTTCCGATTCCCTGACCTTCGGCGCGCTGCTGTTCGCCTATTCCTACGGCCGCATCTCCACCCCCAACTGGCCCACGCCCTTCGGCAAGGCCAGCATTGTCAACGCCACCATCATGACCGTCTGCCTGCTCTCCAGCTCGCTGACCATGGTTTTGGGCGTGCTCGCTTCCAAGAAAGGCGACCACAAGGCAACGGTGAAGTGGCTGCTGGCCACCATGTTCTTCGGCGCGCTGTTTGTGGTGCTGCACGCCAAGGAGTGGAGCGGGCTGATCGCCGAAGGCCTGCGGCCCTTCAGCAATCCCTGGGCAAAAAATGTTCCCCAATTCGGCGGCACCTTCTTCACCCTGACCGGAATGCACATGCTGCACGTCACCATCGGCGTGTGCTACCTGGGCGTGGTAGCGCTGCGCAAGAAGTGGATACCCATCCTGCTGGGCATCTGGCTGCTGGGATGGCTGCTGACGCCGGCCACCAACGTCTTCCACATCGGCATTCACGTGCTGCTGCTGGTGGCGGCGATTTCCGCCGTTATTTTGTTCCTGAAACCGAAAGTTTACGACGCGCACGACGTGGAAATTGCCGGACTGTATTGGCACTTCGTGGACCTGGTGTGGATGTTCATCTTTCCGCTGGTCTACCTGATGTCGACCAAGATTCTTTAGGAGAAACGATGGCGCACGCTGAAGCAGTCACCGGGAGTCACAGCAATAAGCAGTTCTATGTTGTGTGGGCGGCGCTGCTGGTGCTCACCGCCATCGAGGTCTGGCTGGCTTACAACCAGTTCTTCACCCCGATCCACATGCTGGAGATCCTGCTGGCGCTCTCCATCGTGAAAGCAGGGTTGATCATCGCCTACTTCATGCACCTGAAATATGAGTACGGCCCCATGAAGATCGTGCTCATGTCGGCGCTCGTGGCTTGTCTGGTGCTGATGTTCACCTTCTTCCCCGACGCACTGCGTATACTGGAACTGGGCACGTCCACTCGATGAAACGCCTGCTCGCCACCACCGCCCTGCTCCTCATGCTCAGCGCCCCCGCCGCGCTGGGACAGGGCTGCTCCATGTGCATCACCTCCGCCGCCGGCGCCGGCGCCAAGGGACAGCGCGCCATCAGCCGCGGCGTTATCTTCCTGCTGCTGCCCCCGGTCGGCATGATGGCCGTGCTGGTCGGCGTGGCCCTGAAGTACAAGTCGAGGAATGAGGCGCGGGAAGCGCGGCGCGACTCTGCAGAAGGCGCCTCGCCACAATAATTCCCAGACTCATCCTGAGCGAAGCACACGATGGGCTTTGCTCATCGTGTGCGCAGTCGAAGGGTCCCTATGGCGCCCGTACATTTCAGGTGAGCTAGCGGTCCTTCGACTCACGCTACGCGCTCGCGTCAGGATGACAAAATCGAAGACCTCAGGCAGCATCTCTACATGACCACCGTCCTCCTCCTTACGCTCTCCAACATCTTCATGACCTTTGCCTGGTATGGACACCTCAAGCACCGCAGCGCCCCGCTGTTCGAGGTGATCGTGATCAGCTGGGGCATTGCCTTCTTCGAGTATTGCTTTCAGGTCCCCGCCAACCGCATCGGCTCCTACGAATTCACCACCGCCCAATTGAAGACCATCCAGGAAGCCATCACCCTGACCGTCTTCGCCTTCTTCTCGGTTTTTTATTTGAAGGAACAGTTTCGCTGGAACTATCTGGTGGGTTTCGCGATGATTGTGGGGGCGGTATTTGTGATCTTCAAGAAGTGGTAAGAACAGTCATCCTGAGCGGAGCACGAGATGACCTGCGCTCATCTCGTGCGGAGTCGAAGGATCCCTACTGCCACCGCTGCACTCCCGGTGGAGTACAAACTGTAGATCTAGAGGCGTAGGCAGTGAGCACTGTTCTGAGGATCGTCACGGGGGTGCTGATCTGCTCTCTGGGCGGCGTCGGAGCATTCGCAGTGGTTGACCTCGCCCTGGCCTCGACAGTTGTGCTCCTCATTGAGCTGGCCGCGGCGCTTGCCGCGATGATTGGCGCGGGAATCGGCTGTGAGCGCTTCGCCACCCGCACGCCGCCTCAAGGTCAACCACCGCCCTCATCTCCGCTATAATCAAAAGATTCCACGGCCCTGCCGCACCCCGCCGTAGGCGCGCTTTTGCCTGCAGGACGCGGCACGCCTGACGGTCCCCCTGGTGATGTCGAACGAGAGCATTGTCGTCCGTGGCGCGCGCGTCCACAACCTCAAGAACATTGACTTTGAGATTCCGCATAACACCCTGACGGTGGTGACCGGCGTCTCCGGCTCGGGCAAGTCTTCCCTCGCTTTCGACACGGTCTACGCCGAAGGCCAGCGCCGCTACGTCGAATCGCTCTCCGCCTATGCCCGCCAGTTCCTCGAACGCATCGAGAAGCCGGACGTCGAGCTGATAGACGGCATCGCCCCCGCGGTTGCCATCCGGCAGAAGAACTCCACGCGCAACCCGCGCTCCACCGTCGCCACCGCGACCGAAATCTACGACTACCTGCGCCTGCTGTTCGCGCGCGTCGGCCAGACGTTCTGTTCGCAATGCGGCGCCGAAGTCCGCCGCGACACGGTAGACGACGTCGCCGCCGCCGTCCTGTCTCTGGCGGAAGGAACGCGCCTGAACGTGCTCTTCCCGCTCTCGGCCGCGCAGCGCGCCGGCGACGCCGACAAGAAGCCGCGCGCGAAGAAGTCGAAGACCGCCGCGCCCGAGCCGGTCTCCGACGCGCTGAAAGAGCGCCTCTTCGAGCTGCGCAAACGCGGCTTCAACCGCCTGTTCCAGAACGGCCAGGTCTTCGAGTTCTCCACGCCCGAGTCCCTGCTCGATGTCGACTTCTCTCAGCCGGTGTTTGTTCTTATCGACCGCATCGCCGTCGCGCCGGGCGACGCCGCAGGCCGCTCGCGCCTGGTGGACGCGGTTGAAATCGGCTACCGCGAGGCCGGCGAGATCGTCATCGAAACCGCCCCGCGCGAGGGCGAAGGCGCGCCGCAGCGGCGGCGCTTCGCGCATCGCTTCGAATGCAAGCAGTGCCACCTGCGTTACGAAGAGCCCGAGCCGCGCCTGTTCTCGTTCAACAATCCGTACGGCGCCTGCCCGCGCTGCCAGGGCTTCGGCAACACGATCGATTTCGACCCGAACCTCGTCATCCCTGACAAGTCGCGCACGTTGAACGAGGGCGCCGTCGAGCCCTTCACCAAGCCCAAGTACCGCGTGCTCGCCGCCGAACTGAAGCGCTTCGCCAAGGCGAACGACATCCCCCTCGACGTTCCCTGGGCGGACCTGACACGCGCGCAGCAGGAGATGGTCTTCGAGGGCGACCGCAAGTATCCCGGCATCCGCGGCTTTTTCGCGCACCTGGAGCGCAAGAAGTACAGGCTGCACGTGCGCGTCTTTCTCAGCCGCTATCGCGGATACTCGGTCTGCTCCGACTGCCGCGGCTCGCGCCTGCGCTCGGAGGCGCGGCAGGTGAAGATTGCCGGCAAGAATATCTGCGAAGTCTGCGCCATGACGGTGGACGAGGCCGCGCTCTTCTTTGAAGACGTGCGTCTCACGCCCGCACAAGCCGAAATCGCCGACAAGCTGCTGGAGGAAATCCGCGACCGGCTGCGCTTCCTCAACGACGTCGGTCTCGAGTACCTCACGCTCGACCGGCTCGCTTCCACGCTCTCCGGCGGCGAGGCGCAGCGCATCCAGCTCGCCACCTCGCTCGGCTCGCGCCTGGTGGGCACGCTCTACGTGCTCGACGAGCCCTCCATCGGCCTGCACAGCCGCGACACCGCCCGCCTCATCAAGATCCTGCACGACCTGCGCGACCTGGGAAACACGATCCTGGTCGTGGAGCACGACGCCGAGATCATGAAGGCGTCGGACCGCATCCTCGACCTTGGCCCCGGCGCCGGCGAGCATGGCGGAAAAGTGATCGCCACCGGCACCTACGACGAAATCCGCGGCGCGCACAACTCGCTCACCGGACGCTACCTCGGCGGCGATCTGAAGATTCAGCTTCCGCCCGCGCGCCGCAAGCCCGGCCCGCGCCAGCTCAAGGTGATCGGCGCGCGCGCCCACAATCTGAAGCGGATCGACATCACCATCCCGCTCGGCATGATCGTCGCCGTTACCGGCGTGTCGGGCTCGGGAAAATCCAGCCTCGTTCACGACGTGCTGTACGCCGCGCTCGCCGCCGAGAAGAAGGAGCCCGGCGCCGTCGCCGCACCCGACGGCTGCCTCGACCGCATCGAGGGTAGCGCGCTCATCGACGACGTGGTCCTCGTCGACCAGTCGCCGATCGGGCGCACGCCGCGCTCCAACCCGGTCACCTACATCAAGGCGTTCGACGCCATCCGCGAGCTCTTCGCCTCGCAGCCCGAAGCGCAAAAGCGGGGCTTCACCGCCGGCCATTTCTCCTTCAACATCCCCGGCGGACGCTGCGAGGCTTGCCAGGGTGACGGCGCCGTCACGGTAGAGATGCAGTTTCTCGCCGACGTGGAACTCATCTGCGAGGAGTGCAAGGGCACGCGCTACAAGGCCGACGTGCTCGACGTCCGCTACAAGGGCAAGAACATCTTCGACGTGCTCAACCTCACCGTGAAAGAGGCGATGCAATTCTTCGCCGGCGCGCCCAAAATCAACGACAAGCTGCGCGTGCTCGACGAAGTCGGCCTCGGCTACCTGCGGCTGGGCCAGTCGGCCACCACGCTCTCCGGCGGCGAGGCCCAGCGCATGAAGCTGGCCGCGCACCTCCAGCCCACGCGCGACGCCCTGCGTCCGGTGGATCCCGAAGAGGCCAAACAGCGTCCGCGCAGGCTCTACATCTTCGACGAGCCTACTACCGGCCTCCACTTCGACGACGTTTCCAAGCTCCTCGCCGCCTTCCGCCGCCTGATCGATGCCGGCGGCAGCATCGTCGTGATCGAGCATAACCTCGACGTCATCAAGACGGCCGATTGGGTGATTGACCTTGGTCCTGAAGGAGGCGACCGTGGCGGGCGCCTGGTCGCGACCGGCCCTCCCGAAGCCGTGGCAAAGAACCCGCGCTCATACACCGGAAAGTGGCTGGCGCGCATCTTAGGTAAGAACGGCAGCTCACGAACTCACGACGGCCCGGCTCAGGCCCCTGACCGCGGAAATGACCGCGGGAACAACCGCGGCAAGCCTGTCCAGGCCGGCTCACGGCCGGCGCCGGCATCGGTGTCGGCCGACCGCGATCGTGACGCCAACTCGCATGCCAACGCACGCAAGTAAGATTACCCGTGCTCGTCGTAGAGACGTGGCTTGCTGCGTCTTTCTTCTCGCCGCGCTGGCATTGCTTACGCCATCGGCCGACGCCGTCCCGCAAAGCGCCGCCAAGCAATCGTCCGGTTCTCAAGGCTCGAGCACGCGCCGCAAGGTGCGCGTCGAAGAGCCCGCGCCGGCCGCGGTCAGCGCGGTGGACAAGGCCGAAGAAGCCATCGCGCGCAAGGACTACGCCGCCGCCGAGCCGCTGCTTCGCTCCGCCACCGCCGAAGACCCCAAGGACTACCGCGCCTGGTTCGACTTGGGATTCGTTCTCAGCGCCACCGGCCGGCGCGACCTGGCCATCTCAGCCTATCGCAACTCGATTGGCGCCAAGGCCGATGTCTTTGAGTCAAACCTGAATCTCGGCGTGCTGCTCGGAGACGCCGGCGATCCGGATGCGGAAACCTACCTGCGCGCCGCCACGACGCTGCGTCCCACTCGCAATGCCGACGAAGGCCACAAGCGCGCCTGGCTCGCGCTGGGGCACGCTCTCGAAGCGCAGAATGTGCCGGCGAAAACCACGCAGGCCGTCGAGGCATACCGTGCCGCGGCCCAGCTCGCGCCCAGGGATCCGGAACCGCGCATCGCCGCCGGCATCGCGCTGGAGCGCTCGCGCCAGTGGCTTCCGGCCGAAGCCGAGTACAAGCAGGCGCTGGAACTCGACCCTGCGAACTCGGAGGCGCTTGCCGGCCTGGTCAACGTTTATTCGCAGACCAAGCGCTTTCCCGAGGCCGAGGCCATGCTGCGCCGCTACCTGGAGCAGCAGCCCGCCAACACCACCGCCCGGGTTCAACTCGGTCGCGTGCTCGCGGCGCAAGGCCGCTCTTCGGAAGCTGCCGGCGAATTGGAAGCGGGACTCAAGGCTGCGCCCGACGATCCTGTCGCCCTTCGCGAGCTGGCCGGCATCTACGTGAGCGCCAGGCAGTACGGCAAGGCGGAACAAGCCTATCGCGCCCTGGTAAAGCGCTTCCCCTCCGACGGCGACCTGCACGCGGCTCTGGGCAACGCCATCATGCAGCAAAAGCGCTTCGCCGAAGCGCAGCAGGAACTGCTCACCGCGGTCAGCCTGAAGCCCAACGACCCTGGGGCGCTCGTCAACCTGGCCCTCACCGGTTCGGAGACGAAGGACTACCAGCTGTGCATCCGCGCGCTCGACGCTCGCGCCCGCACCGTCCCCGACGGCCCCGGCACCTTTTTCCTGCGCGCCACCTGCTACGATCATCTGCGCGCCTACAAGCAGGCGGCGCAGTATTATCACCAGTTCCTCGACGTATCGAAGGGCGAGAACCCCGACCAGGAGTTCCAGGCGCGGCACCGCCTCATCGCCATCGAGCCGAAGAAATGATGCGACGGCCGGCACAAATTCTGTTCCTCACCCTCGCCACATTGCTCGGCGGCGCCACGCTGCTGCGCGCGGCTGACCAGGCTGAGTCCGTCGAAAAACTCAAGCAGCGCGCCGAAGCGGCCACCGGTGGGACCCGCGCGCGCTTGTTTGTGGAAGTCGCGCGCCTGGAGATCGAAGAAGCGAACCAGCACTTTACCGACGGCGACGTGGACAAGGCCCACGCCCGCGTGAAAGACGCCGTCACCGACGCCGAAAAGGGCGCCGACGCCGCGCGAATCAGCGGCAAGCGCTTGAAGGACACCGAAATCGATTTGCGGAAGCTCCAGCGCCGCACCGAAGACATTCGCCGCAGCCTCGCCCTCGAAGACCGCCCCGCGCTGCAGTCCATGGTGGAACGCCTCGAGGCGCTGCGCCAGCAATTGCTCGACAAGATGTTCGGCCACGACAACAAAAACAAGTCCAAGGCTGCGCCGCCGTCATGAACCGCCATCAACTCTCCATCGCCGCGGTCCTATTGCTCGCGCTCGTCCCCGCCCAGGCGCAAGTGCGCCGCCACGATCCCCTCACCGCCAAAGAGGTCGAGGACCTGCGCGAGGTGGCGCAGGACCCCGCGCAGCGTCTGAAGCTCTATGCCAGGTACGCCCTGGCCCGCATGACGGCCATCGACCAGGTGCGCGCCGACTCCAAGCTCGCCACCGCCGAGCGCGCCAAGCAGCTCCACGACCTCATCGAAGACCTGGGTACCATCGTCGACGAAATGGACGACAACGTGGAGGACTACGACAAGCGCAAGGCCGACTTGCGCCGCCCGCTCAAAGACGTGATCGAGGCCGACACCGCCCTCCAGATCAAGCTGCGCGCGCTGAAGGAAGCAGCCGATACCACGCTTGCCAAAGAGGCGCCCGATTTCCGCTTTGCGCTCGAAAACACCGTCGAAAGCGTGAACCAGAGCGCTCAGGCAGCCCGCGAAACGTTGGAAGCCCAGAACGTGGCCTTCGCCAAAGCAAAGGCCGACGAAAAAGCCAAGGCAAAAGAAGCGAAGGACAAACGGAATCACTGAGGACGACGGTCCGTTCACGGACTGTCATCCCGGGGAGCAACGCCTCTTAGGATCTGTTTTCCCTATAGGCGCTGCCGCTACCGGCGCCGTTCAGCACGCCGCAGGCACAACGCCTCCGCGTGTCCTTCGCATGGACCGCCTTGGGCCCTTTCACGGCCGTGCTACTCTTTTTCCAGTGGCCCCGAAATTGGTCCGGATTTTTGAGGAGTGCTACCGCGAGTTGCGGCCGCGCGTCGCTGTGCCCGCGTTCCACGTCGAGTTTTTCCGCTTTGCCAACGTCAACAACACCATCCGCCTGCGCGACGGGCAGGTCCGCGCGCGCATCTCCGACTTACTGGAAGGCGCGCCGCAGCCGGTCCTCCGCGCAATCGCTCACATCCTCGTGGCCAAGCTCTATCGCAAACCGATCGAGCCGCAACACGCGGCCCGTTATCGCAAATACCTCGGCAGCCGCGCCATGTCACAGAAAGCGCACCTGGTGCGCCAGATCCGCGGGCGCAAACTCATCACCACGCCCCGCGGACACGTCTGGGACCTGGAAGCCATCTTCGACGAGCTGAACCAGCGCCACTTCTACGGCCTGCTCGCCCGCCCGCTCATGACCTGGAGCCAGGACCGCGCTCGCAACTCGCTCGGCCACTACGATCCGGCGCACAACGCCATCGTCGTGAGCCGCATCTTCGATCACCCGCGCGTCCCGCGCTACGCGGTCGAGTACATCGTCTTCCACGAGATGCTGCACCTCAAGCACCCGGTCCGCCTGCGTGGCAGCCGGCGCTGCGTGCATCCGCCGGCGTTTCAGGCCGAGGAGCGCACCTTCCCGCGTTTGGAGGAAGCGAAACAGTTCCTGAAGGCTCTGTGAGGGCGGGGAAATTCACGCGGCAATCGTCGCCGCCTCATCCACGCCGCCGGGCCGCGCTACTTGCGCCGCCGTCGCATTCACCTCGAACAGCGGTACCGAGTGCGTGGCCAGTCGCACCTTGAACGGCTGCTCGCCGGTCATCAGGTCTGCGTCGAGGCCTTCCGCCAGCGACGTCCGCGCCGCTTCAAATACCAGGGCCGATCCGGGCGACATCCGCGCCCACGCAAGGTCGAACCAGGTCGTATAGAAGCGGCGAACGCAGCCGTCGCGAAACGCCACCAGCGCCGCCACCAGCTGCGTTCCCGCGGCCAGAAAGAACACGTCACACGGGCTCACGCGCGCCGCCGCTAACAGAAACTCGATGGTGCGCGGATCGCAAAACGCGCTTTCGCGCTGGCCGCCGAACTGCGCTGCCTTCTGCTCCCAGATCGCGCGCAACAGCGCCTGCGCGTTTCCATCGGCACGCCTCAGCTCCGCGCCGGCCGCTCGCAACCGCCGCAGCGCCCGCGCCAGCCGCGCATGCTGTCGCGCAAACCGCTCCGCGCTGGTCCTCTCTCTGCTGATCCCCGGCGCGCCGCTCCAGGCGCGAAGCATCGCCGCATCCCAGTGTGACGGGCGGCCCCGGACCGCACGGAAGCGCAACGGCAGTTTCAGACTTGCCAGTTCGCTCCACGCCGCCCGCAGCGCAGCGCCATCGCCGGTGGCGATTACGTCGCGATAATCGAACAGTCCGCCGCCAAGCAGCGTGAGGCAATTCCCGCGGACTGCCGCCGGAATCAGCGCCGCGCCCGAGCCGCGCTCCGCGAAGACCACGTGCGGCGCCTCGCCCAGAATCCGCGCTGCCAGCAGGTTCCACTCGAAGCGCTGGAAGAGGGTCGCCCCGCGCGCGCCTTGCATCGCTTCCCACGGCGCCCGCAGTTGCTCCATCTCCTGCGCCGATCTGGCCACAACAATGCGCAAGCCTCTCCTCCGCCTTCGAGGTTAGACGCGAGCGCAAATTCCGCGGATGTGCGGGGACTGACTTGACCGTGAACGGTGAACTGAAGACTGTGGGCTTACTCGGTAAAAAACCGCGCCATCTGGCGGAACTTGGCGTAGCGGTTGTTGAGGAGCGTTTCGACGGGAATGCCCTTCAGCGCGTCCAGTTCCCGCTGCAGCGCCTGATCGAGCATCGCCGCGGCGGCATCGTGGTCGGCGTGTGCGCCGCCTTCGGGCTCGGGGATAACGCCGTCCACGCAGCCCAGTTCCGTCAGATCAGAGGCCGTGATGCGCAGCGCCTCTGCCGCGAGGTCCTTCTTGGCGGGATCGCGCCACATGATGGACGCGCAGCCCTCGGGAGAGATGACCGAGTAAATCGAGTTCTCCATCATCAGGACGCGATCGGCCACGGCGACGCCGAGCGCGCCGCCCGATCCGCCTTCGCCGGTGATGACCGCAACGATAGGAACTTGCAGCCGCGCCATCTCGCGCAGGTTGCGCGCAATCGCCTCGGCCTGGCCGCGCTCTTCGGCGCCGATCCCGGGATACGCGCCCGGCGTATCGATCAGCGTGATCACCGGCCGGCCGTACTTCTCCGCCAGCCGCATCACCCGCAGCGCCTTGCGGTAGCCCTCCGGGTTCGCCTCCCCGAAATTGCGATACAGCCGCTGCTTGGTGTCGCGGCCCTTCTGGTGGCCGATCAGCATCACGTCCTGCCCATGGAAGCGGGCCATGCCCGTCACCAGCGCGTGATCGTCGCCAAAAGCGCGGTCGCCGTGGATCTCGCTCCAGTCGGAGAAGATGCGCTCCACGTAATCGAGCGTGTAAGGGCGCTGCGGATGCCGCGCCAGTTCGGTGATGCGCCAGGCGTGCAGGTGCGCGTAGATCTGCTGGCGCAGAGCGTTCACCTGCTCGTGCAGCCGCGCCAGCTGCCGCCGCGCGTCCTGGTTCTGTCCGGCGGCCTGCTCGAGCTGCTCGATCTGCTTTTCGATCCGTTCCAGCTCGCCTTGCGCCTTGCTCGCCAAATTCACTTCCCTTTCACCGCCGTTGGTTGCGGTTTGCCACAGAGATTCGGCACGCAGCCGGAGCAGCTGCACCATGAAGCGCACCCCCGACGCGATCGCCGCCTGCGACGAAGGGTCACGGGACTCGCGTGCGCGCTTCGTGGAAACAGAGGTCAAACGGCACCTTGCGGTGGTGCGGGTCAGTCAATGACGCGGACGCTGCCGCGTCCGCACAGCTCTTCCACGCGGCTGATGAATGCGCGGTCAGCCTGCACATTATATCCGGCGGGCTCCATCACCACCATGAAGTCGCCGGGGCGCTCCACGTCGAACAACACTCGGGCCTCGCCGCGCCGCTCGGCGCACAGCGAGTGCAGCGCGTCCACCGTGCTCGACGTGGCGCTCTCCAGCCCGACGCGGATGCGCAGTGACTTGGGTAGCTTCGGCTTTGCCTCCTCCAGCGGCGTAACGTCGCTGATGAGGAGCTTGGTGTTCGCGCCCTCTTCCGCCCGGACCGCCGCGCGGACCAGCACCGGGACCTCGAGCTTGAGGCGCTCCTGCAGCCGCTTGAACGACTCGGAGAAGCACAGGAAGTCCACCGATCCCGACATGTCCTCCAGCGTCCCTTGCGCGTACAGCTCGCCGCGCTTGGACTTGAGCACGCGCACGCCGCTCATCATCCCGGCGGCGACGATTTCGTCCCTGCCGGTCGAAGACTTCATCGCCGCGATGGCTTCCGTGCTGAGCGCGTTGAAGTCGAGCAGCTTCTCGCGATACTTCTCCAGCGGGTGCCCGGTGATGAAGAAGCCGAGAATCTCCTTCTCCGCCGCCAGCCGCTGGTGCTCGTCCCAATCGGGAATGTTCGGCAGCGCTTCGTTGGCCGCCGCGGCAGGCGCTGCGTCGTCGCTGAACACGCCGAAAAGCCCGTGCTGCCCCGCTTCCTTGTCGCGCTGCGTCTTCTGCGCGCGCTCCATGGCTTTGTCGAGCACGGCCATGAGCTGCGAGCGCCGCCCCAGCGAATCCATCGCGCCACTCTTGATCAGCGACTCCAGCACGCGCTTGTTCAGCAGCCGCAGGTCAACCTTCTCGCAGAATTCGTAAATGGACCTGAATCGGCCCACTTGCTTGCGCGCGGCCACGACCGAATCAATCGCGTTGCGCCCAACATTCTTCACCGCCGCCAGGCCAAAGCGGATGCTCTCGCCATGCGGCGTGAAGTTGGCGTCGCTCACGTTGATGTCCGGCGGTTCCACCGCAATCCCCATCTCGCGGCACTCGTTGATGTACTTCACCACGTCGTCGGTGCCTCCCGTTACCGAGGTCAGCAACGCCGCCATGAACTCCACCGGATAGTGCGTCTTCAAATACGCCGTCTGGTAGGCCAGCAGCGCGTAGGCCGCCGAGTGCGACTTGGCGAAGCCGTACCCGGCGAACTGCTCCATCAGGTCGAAAATGCGCTCCATCTTTCGCTGCGGATACCCGCGCGCCACGCCTCCCTTCACAAAGCGCTCGCGCTGCGCCCCCATCTCCGAGGCGATTTTCTTGCCCATCGCGCGGCGCAGCAGATCGGCCTCGCCCAGCGAGTAGCCGGCCAACGTGTTGGCGATCTGCAGCACCTGCTCCTGGTAGACGATCACGCCCAGCGTCTCCCGCAGGATCGCTTCCAGCTCCGGCAGCTCGTACTCCACTTTCTTGCGCCCGTGTTTGCGGTCGATGAAGTCATCGATCATGCCGCCCTGGATCGGCCCGGGCCGGTAGAGCGCGTTCAGCGCCGTCAGGTCTTCGACCGCGTCCGGCTTGTAGCGCTTCAGCACATCGCGCATGCCGTGCGACTCGAACTGGAAGACGCCGCTGGTCAGCCCCTTGTGGAACACGTTCTCATACGTCGCCCGGTCGTCCAGTGGCAGCGTTCTCAGGTCGAGCTGCTCGCCGCGCGTCTGCGCGATCAGCTTTACCGCGTCGTCGAGAATCGTGAGCGTGGTGAGCCCGAGAAAGTCCATCTTCAGCAGGCCGAGCTTCTCCACCGCCTTCATGTCGAAGGCGGTCACGATTTCGTCGTTCTTGGTCTTGTGCAGCGGGACCAGCTCGGTGAGCGGCTGCGGCGCAATCACCACGCCGGCTGCGTGCACCCCCGAGTTGCGCACCATTCCCTCCAGCTTCATCGCCGTATCGATCAGCTCGCGAATGCGGTTGTCGTTCTCATACGCGGTTTGCAGCGAAGGCGAGGTCTCCAGCGCCTCCTTCAGCGTGATGTTGAGCTGGTTCGGGACCATCTTGGCAATCTGGTCCAGGTCGCTGTAGGGCACTTCCATGGCGCGGCCCACGTCTTTGATCGCCGCCTTGGCTCCCATCGTGCCGAACGTGATGATCTGCGCCACGTTCTCGCGCCCATACTTCTGAGTGACGTAATCAATCACCTCGCCGCGCCGGTTCATGCAGAAGTCCATGTCGATGTCCGGCATGGTCACGCGTTCCAGATTCAGGAAGCGTTCGAACAGCAGCTCGTTCTCCAGCGGATCGATGTCGGTGATCGAGAGCGCATAGGTCACCAGCGATCCCGCCGCCGAGCCGCGGCCCGGCCCCACCGGTATGCCCCGCTCCTTTGCAAACCGGACAAAGTCCCACACAATCAGCAGATACCCGGAAAACTTCACCTGCTGGATGATGGCGATCTCGCGCGCCAGCCGCTGCTCGTATTCGGCCAGGCCATGTTTCAGCTTGCCCGCGGCGCTCTGCCTCCGGAGCGACTCCATGCGCCGCGCAAAGCCCTCGCGCGTCACGTGCTCGAAGTAGCTGTCGAGCGTGTACCCGGGCGGGACCTCGAAGGGCGGGAACGGGTTTGAGACCTTGTCGAGCTTCAGGCTGCACCGCTCGGCGATGTCGAGCGTGCGCGCCAGTACTTGCGGCGCGTCTTTGAAGACGCGCGCCATCTCGCCGCCGCTCTTCACGAAAAACTGGTTGCCCTGGAACTTGAGCCGGTTGGCATCGTGCAGGGACTTGCCCGTCTGCACGCAGATCAGCACGTCGTGCGCGTGCGCGTCTTCCTCGCCGATGTAGTGGCTGTCGTTGGTCGCCACCAGGGGAATGCCGGTTTCCTTCTCCAGCTGAAACAGGCCCGGATGGATGCGGTGCTCCGCCTCCAGCCCCTGGTCCTGGATTTCCAGGAAGAAATTGTCTTTGCCGAACAGCTCGCGATAGAACCCGGCGGCCTCGCGCGCGGCATCGTACTTTTCCTCCGTCAACCGCTCGGCTACCTCACCCTTCAGGCATCCCGAAAGCCCGATCAGCCCCTTGGCATGCTCGGCCAGGAACGCCTTGCTGACCCGCGGCTTGTAGTAGAAGCCGTTGAGCGACGCCTCCGACGTGATCTTGATCAGGTTGCGGTATCCCTCTTCGTCCTGCGCCAGCACGAGCAGGTGGTTGTAGGTGTCCCCTTCAGGCGGTGTGCGCTCGATGTGGTGATCGGCTTTCTTGCAGATGTACAGCTCGCACCCCACGATGGGCTTGATCCCGCGCGCCTTGGCGGCGTTGTAGAAGTTCACCGCGGCGAAGATGTTGCCGTGATCTGTGACGGCAACCGCCGGCATTCCCAGCTCGGCCACGCGGTCCACCAGCCGGTCCACGTCACAGGCGCCGTCCAGCAGCGAGTAATCCGTATGCAGATGCAGGTGAACGAACTGGGACATGGGTGTAGTTCCATTCTAACGGGACGAACGAAGGTTTGCGGCTGTGGAAAAGGGGCCTGCCGGGAGAGTCGTCGTGTTGCAGAATCCCAGCCCTACCACAATTGATCCAGCAACTCAGGCCCACGTCAGAATCCATGCCTCGCCTGCGCTATTCACTTCACTGGCTCCTTGTCGTCGCGCTCTGCCTTTCTTCCGCGCAAGCGCTGGGTGCACATCGGACATCGTGGGCCTCTCCACCATAGCGTCACTTGGCGTTGCCGTGGGCGACTTCAACAACGACGGCAAGCTCGATTTGGCAGTTAGCGTCCACGACGTCATCTTTTCGCTTCGCGGGGACTGCGCTCATGCTGGTCGCTATCGCGCTCGTGCTGCCGCTCGTCGCCTGCGGCGGCGGAGGCGGCTCTACGCCTTCGTCTCCTTCGCCGCATACCGCGAGCGGGACATCGCAGGTCACCGTCAACGCGCACTCCGGCACGCTCGCGCACATTTCACCGTCACGCTGACGGTTACAGATTGAATTTCAGGACTTGATTTCGAAGCGAAGCCGCTTCCTTACAGCAGCGTCGCCGCATGTCTGCGGAAGCATCCCGGCTCCTACTGCACCCTCACCATCTGTCCCACGCTCGGGACGCCCTTGGAGTTGATCACAAAGAGCATGTAGTAGCCTGCCGGCGCGATATTGCCATTCGGCGGCCCCAACACGATATTCCCCACGAATGAAAGCTCTACCAGCCTCTGACTCATGTCAAAGGAATGCGTCACGGCGCCGGTGCGAATGATGACCACTTTGCTCACATCCGATGCGGTGATCGAGAACGCTCTCCCATAATTAATGACCGGCGGCACGCCGGATACCTGCGGACGCGTCGCCAGCGTGCCGTTTGCATTGAACAGGTACGGCGGCCGATAAATTTCCATGTGCGGCTCGAAAACGCCTTGTTTCGGGTTTCCGCCGCTCAGGACGACGGTGCCGTTCGGCAGCAAGAGCGCCGTGCTGTGGTACAGGTGGGGATAGGCAGTCGTAGCCACCGTCGTGAATTTGTTCGTCACCGGGTCGTAGATCTCGGCTCCCAGGCTCGCGCTCGTTTCGTCTTCGTCGTTTGCGCTTCCCCCTACCGCCAGGATTTTGCCATCCGGCAGCAGCACGGCGTTCATTTCCACCCGCGGAACAGACATGGGGGGGCCATTGACCCACACGGGATTCGCCTGGCTCATGTCGAGGAACTCGGTTGTGTTCGTCGCCGCGGGAGTGTCGCCCATGCCGCCCAGCGCCATGATCACGGGCTTGTAGTCGTTGGCCGCCGTCAGCGGCAGCATCACCGCCGAGCCATAGGTGCGGTAATGCCCGACTCGCATGTTTGCGACAAAACGCCAATTCGGGGCCGCATTGCCGTCGTATACCCAGGCCTCCGGTTCCGGTCCGGCATGGAGAAGGCGCCCGTCCGGCAAAAGGAACATGCGCGGATAAAGCGCCGGAGCGCCCGGCACGGGCACTGTGTTGTCGGTGAACCTGATCTCGCGGCAATCGGTGACCACGCCGGCGTTGGAACAGGTGGGCACAATCGGCGTGTAGATTCTGTTCCGGTAGATTTCGATGAGGGCGTTGTCGAAACCGTGTTCGTCCTGCCCTCCGTACACGAAAACGCTGCCGTCTGCCAGCGAGGTTGTCGTCGGATA
This sequence comes from Terriglobales bacterium, assembly GCA_035651995.1. NCBI lineage: Bacteria > Pseudomonadati > Acidobacteriota > Terriglobia > Terriglobales > Terriglobales bacterium. The sequence goes on from DASRER010000007.1 coordinate 21,673, forward strand.
CCAGCGGCCCGCCTGCATCAGCGGAAGCAGGGTAAAGCGGTTGGTTGCCGGATCGAAAAGAGCGGACTGGCGCTCGCCACCGAATTTTTCGTCATTCGCGCTCGCAGCGTTGGGAGGCACCTTATGTCCTGGCGTGTTCTCTGCCGCTACCGTCATGGCCCCGCCCGGCGCCGGATGCGCGTGCGCCCCCGTTGCTCCAAGGATCGCCACGCCGCCGCCGCCCGCCGCATAAGTCGCGGTTCCGCTGTTGATCAGGATCTGACCGTCCGCCAGGGCCGTCGCTCCGTTGCAGAACATGTCGAACGGGACTTTCATGGTGTTAAACGTCAGGGTGGCAGGCGACCAAACTGTGGCCGAGCCAAAGTCCGTTGGACAACCCTCCTGGCCCGGAGGGCAATTTCCCGTGCCCGCGATGTAAAGCACGTCTCCGGTGTTCAGCAGGACTGCATGGATCGGATTGATGGGCATGGGCTCGGGCAGCGTTGTCCACTCCCCTAACGTCGCAAAGCGAAACCTCTGAAAACGCGGACTGGCAGATGCTGCTTCACGATTGCCATCGCCGCGACTGCCACCGCCGGCGCCGCATCCGGCGAGCATGATGACAATCAGCGCTAGAAGCTTTTTCATTCTCAGAAAAATCCGGGCCCCGAAGTTCATGCCGGGCCGTTTGCCACGGCGATAGTAACCGCTGACGTTGAGAGCTGTAATTATTAATGAAGGCTCCCTGACGGCGTCCACTGCAATCAACACAGCGGGGACGGCAGCGATCGTGATTGCGTCAAGAGGGAAAAAGCGTCAAGGGGAAGAAAGGCTGACGGAAACTTTTCGCCGGGCTACCGCTGTGCGGCGCTGCGCTCGCTCTGGCCGGCCACCACGTTGGCCGAGACCGGCGCGCTGGGATCGAACTTTTGCAGCAGCTCCACGCCCTGGGCCAGCGTCAGTCCGGGGGCCACCCGGCGGAAGTCGCTGGCGGTTTCGCGCGTGTCGAAGCGCAGCGACTTGAACAGCAGCGCGCGGCCGCTCATGTCGATGGTGAGGCCTGTTGTCTCCCAGTGCTCCGGCTCGATGCGCGACTGCTCCACCACGAACTTGCCGCCCTTATAGAGCCGTCCCAGGATCCCCCAGCCGAAGTCCACGTCGCGGAACAGGTGCGCTTCCAGCCGGAGCAGGCGATGCGACGCCAGGTCGATGTACATCTGCCCTTCCATGCCTTCGTAGACCTTCAGCTCGCGCGTCTCGGGATTGAAGTTGGGATTCGGTTTGAACTTCAGCTTTACGCTCTCGCCGTACTTGCCGGGCTCGACCCCGTCGTATTCATACAGGAAGGCATCGGGCAACGCCCGCACCATGCGCGTCACCCGGTTTTCGTCTTCCTTCTGCTTGCGCTGTCGGTCGCGCTGCACGTTGGGATCGCTGAGCAATCGCTGCAAGCGCTTCTGTTCGGCCTTCTGTACGTCGGGCGCCAGCGGCTGGTCATTCAGCTGGATCAGCCGCGCCACGGTGCCGTCGTTGGTCTCGACGTACTCCTTGGTTTCCGTCTTCTCGGGCGTCTGCTTGCGGCCGCGATACATGAAGCGGCTGTTGCGATCGTTCTGCTTCGCTTCCTTGTTCACCGCTTCGCGCACCAGGTCGTTGGCGGAAGCGGGAAGCCCGGGCGCCGGAGGCTGCTGCGCCCAAACACACCCGGCCAGCAACGCCGCGCACAGCGTCACGTGCCACCACCGGATGGACCTTTCCCTCGCCATGCGCTTCAGACCTTTAAGCAATTAGACGACACGCCAGCCGCTCCCGTTGCATTTCAGCTGGAGCGCGTACCGCTCTAATAAGCAGCGTCTTGCTCCATTCTAGTTGGAACGGAAAAGCGCCCCGGTTTTGCCATGACGCCGCTGACCGGGCGCACCGGAAAAAGAACAGACCGGCCGAGGCCGGTCTGGAAGAGGTGAAGACGAGGAAGAGAGAAGGGGCCGGCTCGGAGCAGAAAAGGCAGTCCCATTGGCATCAGGCTGCACGGCAAGAGAAACCGCTGTTCCCCTGGTTTTCGGTCCCGCCTGCTGCTGCAGCCGATCCGCTGCGAGCCGGCCGGCCTCAGAGCTTGCATCCGCGGGGCCAAACCCGCTTACGATCGAACCCGCGCTTTCCCCTGCGCAAGGCGTGTTTTCAGGGGGTTGCAGCCAATGTTTCCCCCTCCGCATGCGCACGGTAAAGGTATTTACCATTCGGTAACCATGGGCCTGCCACCCATGAGCACCGCGCTGCCGTGTCTCTCCCGCCTGCCACGGCAGAGTGCGAGCTGCTCTGCTGGTCACGGCCGGGAAAAAGAGGGCCCGCTTTGGTGGCGGGTTTTGCGACAGCCAGGGTGCGCCAGAGCTACTTCTGCGGCGCCGGATTCGATGGCGCCGGCGCTGGCGTGGCCGGCTTGCTCTGCGTGGGAGCGGCCTTGGTTCCCTCAAACACCGAACCCGACGTGCGGCGCGACGCCATGATCGAAAGCGTGATCGAAGTCAGCATGAAGATGACGGCCGACCACGTGGTGGCCTTGCTCAGCAGCGTGGCCGTGCCCCGCGGGCCGAAGGCGGTCTGGCTGCCCATGCCGCCGAAGGCGGCGGCAATGTCGGCGCTCTTGCCGCTTTGCAGCAGCACCACCACGATCAGGAAAATGCAAACGATGATGTGAACGGTCGTAATCGCAATCAACAGCATGAATTTTCGGTTGAGCGCGCCCCCGCGCCGGACCTTTCGTTGGAATATCGTGCCGGGAATTCAGTCGGATGGTGCGGAAGGCGGGACTTGAACCCGCATGCCTTTCGGCGCCACCCCCTCAAGATGGTGTGTCTGCCAATTCCACCACTTCCGCACTTGAGACCCGCCGCCCAACACCGCGGCGCAGGCACCTTCACACTCCGCAGCTCTTCAAGAGGCAGCTGCGATTATAACAAACCGCCGCGCGCCCTCACCGGGCCGCCGCTGCCCCGCAGCTGTTGCCGGCGGCGCAAGGCGGGCCTTCCTGAGGTGAGGGTCGCGTCAGCCCTGCACAACGATCTGGAGTGCAGCTCGCTCGAACAGGTCATTACCGCTTCGCTGCTGGGTGATGTCACGCGGCTTGTGTAAATAGCTTGAGGGTGCGGGTTTTCCATTCCAGGGTAAATCTCTGGAAAATGGAGTAGATGATTCGGTCCACGCTTTTGACGTTCACAAAGCACACCATCGGTCGGGTTCGTCGG